>NZ_AP019828.1 GCF_008327825.1 Leptotrichia shahii
AGCTTCATTTCTTGCAAAAACTTACGGTATTTCAAGGGCTACCGTGTATAATCTTGTCAATTCTTTTCAAATGCCGAAACTTGATATTGAAAGATTTGAAAGAGATGACAGTTCGCCAGTATATATGGAGATTGATGAAGATCATATGAAGTGTAGAAGAAGTAAGAATACATATATGAGGATGGTTGTAATACATCGTGGAATTGAGGAAATCTGCACAGACAGGAACAAACTCATTGATAAGCACACAATAATGTTTCCTACATCCGTATCGCTTGAGGAAGTGTCGGAGTATGTACTTAACTATCTTGAAAAAAGATACAATATGGACAAAAAGAAACTAATTGTGAACTCTGATGGAGGAATATGGATAGACAGCTTTGTAAGAGAGTTTGGAATTTACAAGCCAATACACATATATGACAAGTTCCATTTAGTAAAAGCCATAGCTGAAATTTCTAAAAGAGACAAGGAAATATCAAAAAATCTTTACAAATGGCTAAAGGGAGACGGTTTTAAAGAACTTGAAAATTTTTATGAGAATTTCAAGGAAAAGGAGAATGTGAGCCAGAAAAGAAAGGAACAGATGAAGATGCTGCTTAACCAGTATGAGAAGATAAGAAGGATATACACTGAAGAGGATTACATAGGCTCAAGGACGGAAGCCCTAGTATCCCACGAATGCTCAAGATTTCTATCAAGTAGGCCAAAAGCATTTTCAAGAAGAAAGATAAAGGCAAGAGCGTTATACCGCACTTTCTTTGCAAACTATGGAAAAGATAGGGAAAAGGCGTATGAACTGTACTTTAGCGGCAAAAGAACGAGTTCACTAGAAAAGGTAATAGAGATGGAATGCTTGCCAGAAATTGTTAATGAAACAGGAAAAAGCACAAATATGCCATATTTGAGAGGAGGAGAATGTCCGATTAGGGAAGTTTTGAAAGAAATATCACAAAGTAAAATATTTTAAAAAAAGCAGTCAAAAAAGATTTGTTGTGGTATTTAATGACCGCCCCTATATTTTTTACTCTGTCGTGAAAATGAGAGTCCAGTTTTTGGAGGTGGATGGGCAGTTTAAGAAATTTTACTTCAACTCATTTTAAAATATCAAAAGAAAATTTAATTGAATAAAAAATAAAATATTTGAGCTTATGTACAGATTATTGGGAGTTTTCTTCTAAAAAGTTTGCACAAGCTCTTTTTTTGATTAAAAAAATATATTAGAAAAATCAGGATAAAATTTCTTAAAATTATAAAATAAAATTGATGATGATAAAAATTAAAGTTCATATTGCGTCATATTAAGCCCATAGCGTTCGTTAAATTGCTTTTTGGTATAAATCCTTGTCTGATGCAAAATTTTTTTGTTATGGGGCTAATATAGGCTTATTTTAGTTCTATATTGTAAATTAGATTTTTAACTGTAAAATATTTTTATATTTTTTATGATGACAGATGAATTTGAAGTAAAAATTATTGACAAAAATTTAAAAAGTAGTATAATGGTATTACCAAAAAAAATAAAATATAAGGAGTGAGCGTTATGGCTTCTATAAGTTTAAAGGTGTCTGATATGGAAAAAAAATTTTTGCAAAGTATGGCACAATTTGAAGGAGTTACATTGTCAGAGTTAATAAAATCAAAAGTGTTTGACTCACTAGAAGATGAATATGATGCCAAAATAGCAGATTTAAGATTATCAGAATATGAAAGCTATTTGAAAAATGGAGGAGAAGTTTTAAAATGGGAAGAACTGTAAAATATAAAATAATCCCAACTCCACATTTCGTAAAAAACTTTAGCAAACTAGATGAATTTGTAAAAAAAAGAATAAAAATTTATTTAGAAAATATTGCAGAAGATCCACGCAGTAAAGGAAAAATGTTGAAAGCAAATAGAAAAGGACAATGGAGATACAGAATAGGAGATTACAGAGTTATTGTAAATATTCAAGATGAAAATTTAGTAGTATTAGCGTTAGAAGTAGGGCATAGAAAAAATATTTATAATAGTTGAGAGAGTGTACAGAATTTTGTGTAAACTCAAAATATAATATATGGTAAAACAACTATATAATATTTTGAGGTTTTTGTTATGGCTAAAAAAAATCTGTCTGTTAAAATATAGTTATAGAAATATTTAGTAATCTAAACAGAAAAAGTGAAAGTTGCTTATAAATAGAGGTTTAAAGCAAGGTGTGAAAATAGAGATATTGAAGAACAAATCAAATCCTTAACTTAAAAATTTTTGATATTTTTTAAAGAAAGTATTGTTCCGATAATTAATATATTATATTCCGATAGCGTTGATATTATTCCGATAAAATAGTATACTATGAAAGATTGGAGGGATAATTTATGTACATTACAGTTAAACAGGCTGCTGAAAAATGGGGTATATCTGATAGAAGAGTAAGAATTTTATGCTTTGAAGGGAAAATACCTGGTGCATATCGAGAAGGAAGAGCTTGGAAAATACCGTATGATACAACGAAGCCAACTGATAAAAGATATAAAACTACAAAATCGCTTATTCTTGTATTAGAGAAAAAATTAATTGATCTTAAAGCAAGAAGACCTTTAACAGAAGGCGAATTGGAAAGACTAAATGAAGAATTCCTTACAGAATATACCTATAATTCAAATGCAATCGAGGGGAATACTTTAACTTTGCGTGAAACGGACATGGTTCTTAGAGGGCTTACCATTGACAAAAAATCATTAAAGGAGCATTTGGAAGTAATTGGACACAAAGAAGCATTTGAATATGTAAGAAAACTTGTTAGTGAAAATGTTGAAATATCTGAAAAAGTAATTAAGGATATTCATTATTTGGTATTGGCTGATAAGAAAGAAGATAGAGGAATATATAGGAGAGTTCCTGTTAGAATCATGGGTGCAGCTCATGAACCTGTACAACCATATCTAATTATTCCAAAAATGGAAGAATTATTAGAACAATATAAAAATAGCAAGGAAGATATTGTGACTAAGCTTGCCCGTTTCCATATAGAATTTGAAGGTATTCATCCTTTTATTGATGGAAATGGAAGAACTGGAAGGTTATTAATAAATTTGGAACTTATGAAAGAAGGATATCCACCGATAGACATCAAGTTTACTGATCGATTGAAATATTATGAAGCTTTTGATGAATATCATACAAAGCACAATGTATCAGCGATGTCAGATTTGTTTTCTAGATATTTAAATCAGAGACTAGATTTATATTTGTCTATTTTAGATAAATAAAAATAATCCGAATGTTGAAATTAAGTCACAGCAATCTTATATTAATCAAAATTATACAGATTATGGAGCTAAAGGTTCTGTTAGAACAGATAATATGAAATTAGAAAATAACGTTACTACTGAAAGTTTTGAAATGAAAAATTATAAATTACAAAATTACGACAGAATGACAGATGTTATAGTTAAACAGATGCAACAAAGAAAACAAAATTTACCACCAACTGTTACAAGACAAAATATTGTAATTGATGCTAGAGGACACAGTTTTATTTTTCTTATCTATTGTATATTCTGTAAACAGTACGAACCTAACAATTTCATCTTCAGTTTCCCAACCGTAAACACATTTTATCAATTTATTATACATTGATTTTAATTCTTTATGAAATGTTTCGATGCTATTTGAAGTTTCATACTAAATTAAATTTTTTAAATAATCAAAAGAAAATGTAACTTCTTCTTCCTTATCCCTCATTCTACTAATTATTGCAATAAATAAATCAAGTTCCTTTGACTTAAAATTTCTTAATGCCACTTTATTCAGTTCATTCCTATATTTTACAATTTCATTCAATTAAAAACACCTCCTAATGTATTTAATTATACCACAATTTTAAATACTGTGATTTTTGGGTAAAAAGTTGTTTTAAAAAACTAAATTATAGTAAAACTTATTTAAAACCAAACTCAAAAGCTATGACTATTTTACTCAAACCATGAATTTATATAATTTTAGCAGTTTAAATTAAAATAGATTTGAGTATATATAAATAAAAAAGAATTTTATATTCTAAAAAAAATAACCGCTGTCTTTTACAACAACGATTATTTGGAAATTTTAACGACTTTTAGAAATTTTTCTTCTGTTTTTGCTATTACCACTTATTTTTTATTTATCTCCATAATGAGAACCACATTGAACAATTTTTATAATTCCATCTTCAATTTTATAAACAATTCTGTTTCCAGCGTCTATTCTTCTGCTCCAATATCCACTAAAATCATATTTCAGAGCTTCTGGTTTGCAAATTCCTGTATAGCCGTTTCTGTCAATATCTTTTATAAGTTCCAATATTCTTTTAAAAACTTTTTTATCATTTTTTGCCCAATATTGAAATTCTTCCCATGCTTCATCAGTCCACGACTTAATCATAATCAACCTCATGAACAGTTCCACCTGTTTTTTCCATTTGCTCAATAGATTTCTTTAATCTTTCAATGTTTTTTGGACTATAAAAAGGGTCTGAATCTAATTCAAACGGCATTCTTCTTTCACGAGTGAATTTTTTTGCAAAAATATTAAATGCTGTTCCTATTGAAATTCCTATGTCCTCACAAATTTTTTCCATTTCTTTCTTTGTATCTTTATCTATTCTAAAATTAACAACAACTTTTTCCATATAACATCAATTCCTTTCATTTGATATAATAATTATATCATTTGAAATTATTTTGTCAATATTTTTAATAATATTTTTTTAAATTAATAAAAAGGACTAAAACAATAAATTAAATAAAGTATTTTTTTGAGAAAAACTATAGTGTTTTAATTCTTATTTAACTAAACAAATTTTATTTAAATTTAAAAAATTAAGAATTTTATTCCCTTTTATTTATACCCTTTTTATATATATCTTTTAATTATACATATACTTTTAGAGCATTTTTTGAAAAAAATTGATATGCTTCTAACTATGATAAACATTGGGATTGCCTATTATTGAAAAAATTGTTTTTTGTGATTAAAAAGGTCATTTTGGGAAAATAAAAGGGGCAAAAAGGGAGAATAAAAAGGACATTTTGGGAATTTAAAAGGTCAAAAAGGGAAATTAAAAAGGACGTTTTGGGAAATAAGAAGGTCAAAATTATTGAAATGTACGTTTTAATATGGTAAAATAACTATAGAAAATAAATAAAAATGGGAGGACAATTATGGCAAATGAAATTGTTAAGTTTAACAATCAGTTTAATAATGTTGCTTTGAAAGGGTTTACAAGTCAGGAACTGAATTTATTAATTACCATTGCTTCCAAATTAAAGGAAAAAGAGGGGGAAAAAGTTACTTTTGATTTCTTTGACTTGAAAAAATATATCAAGCTGAATAAAAATGAAACAACAAAAGAGTTTATAAAAAATGTAATGAACGTCAACAAGAAATTATTAAAAATAAATTTTACATTCTACAATCAGAATAAAATAATCCAGTTTGCCTTATTCAAGTCTTTTGTAATTGATACGGATCTTCAGACTTTGGAAGTTTCCGTTAATGATGAATTTCTATTTTTGTTAAATGAATTGACTTCAAACTTTACACGCTTTGAACTGGAGGAATTTGTAAAATTCAAGTCTACTTATACAAAAGAATTTTATCGTAGAATGAAGCAATTCAGGCATACTGGAGTCTGGAAAATTTCCATAGATGATTTTAATAGACTATTAGGAATTTCTGAAAGCTATAAAATATCAGATATTGATAAAAGGGTTTTTCAGCCTATTTTAAGTGAACTTGGAGAAAAATACAACTTGAAAATAATAAAAAAATATTCAAAAAAAACAGGGCGTGGGAGAAGCAGTGTCAGTGGATTTGAATTTCATTTTAAAAAAGAAAATAGGAGAGTTGTTGAACAGGAAAACCTTGAAGAGATTAAACAGGCAGGATTTGACATAGAAAAAGTTAGGGAGCATAAAATAAAAGAAAAAATACAGAAGGAAGAAAAAAATAGGATAAATAAAGTATCCGATTTTTATTTGTACAGAAAAGTTAAAATGTACGACAGTTTTTATGAGCAGTACAATTATCTTGAAATTCTGGCATTCAATCAAAAAAATGATAAATTAAACGTAAAAATCAGAAATGTAGATGATGGCTATGTTCAGGACTTTACTTTTGACAGTTTCAAAAATTTTGAAAACTGGTTTAGGAAATATGCTATCTAACCTATTCAAAAATATCATTTAAAAAGCCCATATAATATCCATACAGCTCAAAAAATCAATTTTTGGTATAAAACTATGCCTTAAATGAAAATTTTGGCTTGTAGGGAGTATATGGGTGAATTTGGTATAATTAAAGTTTTTTGTATTAATTATTTAGAATGTATGAAAATGAGAGAAAAAATAATCGCTGTCTTTTACAACAACGATTATTTGAAAATATAGCTTTGTTTTTTTATAATTTCTATTTTTCCTTCTTCTAATAATTCTAAAATTAACATTTTAAATTCATCTGTGTACCTTTTACTTCTCTTGTTCATAATCAAATTTCTCTCCTTAACTATATTTTAACAAATAGGAAACTAGTTTTCAAATTATTTGTCTAACATTTTGGGTACACTCCACTCTTCTCCTTACACAGATAGTCTTTCTTTAATATAAGAAATCAATCCTGGTGGTGTATCTGCATACGCAGACAACTCACAAATTATGTCTGATAAATTCAAATGTATTTTCCTCTTTTTTGAAAATAATTTTCTATTATTCTTTTTACCCGCGTCTTGAAATATATTTCTAAATATAGGTGTTAGAGCTTGAATGAAATATTTTCCTCTTATTTCATTTACTGGGTTTGTTTTTAATACTTCTATCGCATTGTTCATTTCCCATTCAGTAGTCTCAATTGAATCTTTGACCAATCTCTCAAAATCACATATTTGATTTAGGTTTTTAACCACACTATATTCTTTTAAAGGTGTCATTTGTGGAAACTTTCCACAATCTTTAGACTTTTTTATTTGCAAAGAGTACCATGCATTAGCATAAATAATTTCTTCAATGATTTCATTTCTTTTATTTACTATATGATCAAAAACAATTTTAAAATCTAAACTATCCTCTTCACTTTCTTCAGAAAATCCAACAACTCCTATCAACATCCTCTTTATAGCAGAATCTGTAAAATAGTAATTCTCTATTGAGTATGAGGATGTAATGTATATACTATCAGGGATATCTTCATTATCATCATAATCACGATCTATAAAATATAAGTTCTTCTTATCATCTTGAATTGCAGTTTGGTTAGCAATCATTTCTTGAATGGTTAACACATTCATTTTACAATTACAATGAAAAACGCCATATTCCTTATCTCCAATATGTGATGATACCCTGCTAACATAATACTTAAAATCATCCTTCCCTTCAAAAAATAAAAATATATCTTTTTTACTTTTTGAAGAAATATAACTTTGAAAAATAGACTCTATACAGTCAGATTCGTTCTCCATAACATCCAACAAACCCACAGAACTACACCTCCTTATATTTATCAAGTTCAATAACAAATTTTCTGTATTCATTCTTGAATATAAATGGAGAATGTGTTGTCGCAATCATTAATCCGATTTTTTCAGAATTAAAAATATCTTTCAAAAATTCTTTCTGCCATTCTACGGATAAAGATATTTCAGGTTCATCAATTATAAATATGCACGGTGTTACTATATCCAAATAAACTTTTGAAAAAATAGAAATTACTTGTTTTTCGCCTGATGATAAATCTTCAAAATCAATTTTTTCATCATTACAATCATAAATATTCATAGTCAAAAGTGTTTCATCATATATTATTTTTTTACCAGATAGATATTTTGTACACACATCTGAAAATTTTCTGAGCTTTGAGTCTAATGGCTTTTGTGCATCATATATTTTAACTAATTTTTGTAAATAATACGATAAAAATTCTATATTAGGTATTGTTTTTCCTCTACTAGACTTATCTAAAAAGCTTTTTAGACTATCAATATTATCTATTCTTTCTTCACCAATTCTTTTTATTATTACATCTACTTTATGCAGGTCAATTGGATTATATTTACCGAGATAGTAACTTACATTTTTCTTCAGTAGCTCGCTAATGATATTTGCATTCATTTCTATATATGCTGTATTTGCATCTTTTCTCATTTTATTCAGCACATTACTTATTCTATTTTTAACATCATTCATTCCAAATCCCATGTATTTTGGAGACAACTCATATCTATTGTACTCATCTCTACGATTTAGAAAAACTTTATCCAAACCAACTTCTACTCTTCTATATGTTGGATAAAAAAGTATATCTTCCTTTAATGCTTCTTTAATTTTGTATAATGTCCTAGAAAGATCTTTATATTGCAGTTCTTTTAGTTCATGCAATATATACATAATTTTTTTATCTTTAATTAAGTCAATATCATTATTAAAAAACCTATAAGATAACTCTTCAATAAACTCTAAATCAATATATTTTTTACGTGCAAAATCATTTCGTAGTTTTATGGAATAGCTTCTTGGCACAGACATTGATAATTCTTCAAGCAATGCTTCTATTCTTTTAGAATATCTATTATCGTTACTATTAACTTGGAAATATTGTTCTCTATCTATTTGATATGACTTTCCAGAAATATTAACAATAACTTTTTTGAAATTAATATCCATTAGTATATTTTGATCACCTGTCAAAATAGCAACAATTATATTCAATATAGTTGTTTTCCCAATACCATTTTCAGATACCCAAATAGAAATATCATCTCTAAAATTTATTAAGTAATTATATTTTCCAAACAATCCCTTTATTTCTATACTTTTAAGAGATGTTAAATTGTTATGATTATTTACTTTTTTATTTCGATTAATCTTATCTAAAATCGCCATGATATTTTCATTATTTAAATCAATTTTATCCAAATCACTTATTACATCAATATCGTTTGATAATAAATAATCCAATAGTTGCTCATTTGTAAGGGCATATTCTTTGGCTATTTCATCTATACTCCCATATCGTCTCACTTATTTTTCCTCCTTAATATCATTTATTTCTACTATTTCATCCATGTCATAATCTGAAGCATTGCAAATTCTAAGCAAAACATCCGTAGTTACATTTTGCCCGTTCTTCATTTTGTAAAATGTACTTTTACTCACTTTTGCCTTTTCCATCAATTCATTATTTGTCATATCTAAATCAATGAGTTTTTTAATTTGTAAATATTTTTTTTTCTGTCCTGTATATTTATTTTATTTTTCCATCTTTGTATGTTTTTCTCTTTTTATCTTTATAAGTTGCTTTTCTATCTGAAATTTCTATAATTAATATTAATAAAATATCATTTTTTATTTCAACTACGATTCTATAGGAGCCTGCTCTATATCTCCATAATCCTTTTAAATTTCCTGTTAGTGCTTTTCCTCTTTGCTTTGGATTCTGTGTACCTATTAAATTTTCTGAAATCCATTTTTTTAGAAGTTTAGCAATTGCTTTATTTGATTTATTTAATTTTTTTAGATCTTTTTCTGCAGATTCAGTAAACTTTACTTCATAAAATTTTTTTTCCATTATAATCCTAGCCTTTTGAATACGTCTTCAGCATCAGAAGTTTTTTCAGATTTTGATTTTTCCCATCTTTTTAATATTCTTTTTTCATCTTCCTCAGTTATTTCATCATATATTTTGTCTAAAATTAAGTTACGAACAAAGGATGACATGTTAAGATTATTTATATTTGAATATTCTTTTAAAAATTCTAAATCTTCTTTTTCCATTCTCAATGATAATGTAGGCATTTTTTATCCCTCCAAGTGTAATATTTGTATTACAATTGTACCAAGTATTATTCTATTTGTCAAGATATAAAAGTTTCCTTTTAAACCATTTATATCACCATCTTTTTGTTCTTATATTATGTAATTTATAAGAACAAAAGTCAATAAATGATAAAAAAAATTATAATAAGTAAATACTCGAAAATAACAATACTTGTATATCTATCAAAAAAAGTTCTTATCTATATCATAATATCAAAAAGTATACTTTTTTAAACTTAATGAAAAATATGATTTTAGAACAAAATTTCATAGAAAAATAGCTAAAAAAAGTTTCAAAAGCACACTCGACTTTTTGAAATTGATGTGTTAAAATAAATAAAAAGGAGAAAATTTTTTATGCGATACGGATATGCAAGAGTCAGTACAAGAGAACAAGACGAAGCAAGGCAGATTAAAGCATTGAAAAATAAAGGAGTTCAAGAGATTATTATTGAAAAAGCGTCAGGAAAAAATTTTATCGATAGACAAGAATGGCAAAAATTAATGGCAAAAGTGGTTGTCGATGATGTTATAGTTGTTAAAAGTTTAGATAGACTTGGACGGAATAATGCGGAAATCAAGGAAACTTTTGAACTTTTATCAAAGAAGCAAGTTTATTTGGAATTTATAGACAATGACATTTTAAATACTAGAAAACCTATTACAGAAACTGATAAATTAAACCAAAAACTCGTACAGCCAATCATTCTTCATCTGTTAGGATATTTTGCGGAACGTGAAAGGGAATTGATTAAAGAACGTCAAACTGAAGCCTATGCACAATTGGAAGTTGATAGTAAAGGTAGAAAGTTGAGCAACAAAAAAATTAATAAAGACGGGAGCAAAAAAATTTGCGGACGGCCAAACAAGGTGGAAAATTTAACAAAGAAACAAAAAGATATTATAAATAGGTGGATTTTAAAAGCAATTAAAACATCAGAGGCAGTCCAGTTGACTGGATTAAGCCGCTCGACACTTTTTAGAATAAAAAAAAACGTTTTGTGAGCAGGAAAATATTTTATAAAATTGTATTTTAAAACTACTTTAAGAGCGTGTTTTGCATTAAACTGAAAAAGTTCGTACGATTAATATAATCAAAATAAACAGCAAAATATATGTAAAAGGAGTTGAAATGGAAAAATTTTGAAGAAAATTTAAAAGAGAAAAAAGGAAAATAAAAAAATTTTTGAATGCTAGGGATTTTGAATTATTATTAAAATATTTTATAAATTTAATAAAAAATAATTTGAGAATTTTAAAAAATCCAGCGATTGAAACAACGGCCAATGCTAGAAGAAGTTACGTATATTCTGTTGATTTTGGATTTACAACAGGAGGAGTTTTAAGAGATAGGCATTATTGTGTTGTTTTGTACAGTCAAGGAAAAACAGCGATAGTAGTTCCTTTGACTTCTAAAAATAATACCAATATTTTTAATGTCGAGTTAGGAATTATACAAAATTTATCAAGAAGGAACATTGTAAGTTATGCTCTAGTTAATCAAATTACAACAGTAAGTAGAGCAATGTTAATGCAACCAAGAAGAAATAGAAATGAAAGAGTAAAACTAAATTCAGAACAAATGAATAAATTGGAGCAAGGATTAGAAAAAATATTATTTAAAAATAGGTATTGAAAAAAATTCAAAAAGGTGTTAAAATAATTTTAGAAAAAGAAAATAAATGGGTCTTAGCACCTGAGTTAATTGATTTTTGGGCTATACGCCTGAGTTAAAAAAAGGAGTAGTTGTTTCTGCTCCTTTTTACTTTTGGAAAATGATGTTATAACTGAAAATACAAGTATCTTGATTAAAAATTAAAATGAAAGGAATTTCAATTATGACTGACGAATTTTTTGAAGATGAAAATGTAGATAATGAAGAAAGTAATCTTGAATATGATAGGGATGTTTTTGATATTGAAATTGAATTTGATGACAAAGTTATTAAGAGAATTGAAAGAACTGAAACAGCTAGGGAATTTGAAAAGTTGATTGAAAGTGAGGAGTAACTAGTGAACTACTCCCGCTTCTAAAAGCGGGAGTAGTTCACTTTACAATCAAAATTATTACTGTTAAATCATTGCTTTTTTTTAGTCAAAATGTTATAATTAATGCAACAGTACTGTAGGATAAAGACCATAAGTGTATAAAAAAAGGAGAGCCGCTAACTCTCCTTTTTCCGTTACTTCCAAAATTCTTCGATTAAAATAATTGCTATCTGTAAAGCAATTATGATTAAGATTTTTATCCATAACTTGTCCATAAGTGTATAACCTCCTTTCATCAAGGATTGTTCAGATTATACCATTTTTTGGAAAGCCATTCAAACAAATATATAAAGATAACAGTTTTAAAATATAACAGATTCTAGTAGATAAATATTACAATAAAGGTGCAGATAATTCACAAAAATTAATCTTTAAAAATTGTCTTTATGAGAATTTTTTTGCACAAAATTTGTATAAATTTCTACAAAATATGATCTTTAAATCTGAGAATTGTAACTTTATTTTCACGAATGAAATGAGTTTTTGAGTGCAAACGAAAGCCATTTTTTCAAAATTTTATGTGCTGAAAAAATCACGATAAGTTTCTAAAATTTTTTAATTTTCGAGAAACTTGTAAGCGTGCTTTCCAAAATTTGAATTTTCGGAAAGTTTATTGGGAAAAATTTTTATAAAAAAAGGCTTGATTTTTTGAAAAAAATGGAGTAATATTTGATTAGCGTAGAAAATGAGAGCCCAGTTTTTGGAAGTGGATGGGCAGTTTAAGAAATTTTACTTCAACTCATTTTAAAATATCAAAAGAAAATTTAATTGAATAAAAAATAAAATATTTGAGCTTATGTACAGATTATTGGGAGTTTTCTTCTAAAAAGTTTGTACAGGCTCTTTTTTTGATTAAAAAAATATATTAGAAAAATCAGGATAAAATTTCTTAAAATTATAAAATAAAATTGATGATGATAAAAATTAAAGTTCATATTGCGTCATATTAAGCCCATAGCGTTCGTTAAATTGAAATCCTTGTCTGATGCAATTTTTTTTGTTATGGGGCTAATATAGGCTTATTTTAGTTCTATATTGTAAATTAGATTTTTAACTGTAAAATATTTTTATATTTTTTATGATGACAGATGAATTTGAAGTAAAAATTATTGACAAAAATTCAAAAAGTAGTATAATGGTATTACCAAAAAAATAAAATATAAGGAGTGAGTATTATGGCTTCTATAAGTTTAAAAGTGTCTGATATGGAAAAAAAATTTTTGCAAAGTATGGCACAATTTGAAGGTGTTACATTGTCAGAGTTAATAAAATCAAAAGTGTTTGACTCACTGGAAGATGAATATGATGCCAAAATAGCAGATTTACGATTATCAGAATATGAAAGCTATTTGAAAAATGGAGGAGAAGTTTTAAAATGGGAAGAAGTGTAAAATATAAAATAATCCCAACTCCACATTTCGTAAAAGATTTTAACAAACTGGATGAATTTGTAAAAAAAAGAATAAAAATTTATTTAGAAAATATTGCAGAAGATCCACGCAGTAAAGGAAAAATGTTGAAAGCAAATAGAAAAGGACAATGGAGATACAGAATAGGAGATTACAGAGTTATTGTAAATATTCAAGATGAGAACTTAGTAATATTAGCACTAGAAGTAGGACATAGAAAAAATATTTGTAATAGTTAAATACTGAGGCTGTTTTATAAAGTTAATTTTATGAAATAGCCTTTTTTGTTATTAACTTTTCGTATTAAAAAGTACCAAAGTAATAAAAAATTGTAATCTAAATAAATGCAAGTATTTATCATTTTTGAATTTTTTATATCACATATTTCCTGAACCAGTTTTCAAAATGTTCCATACTGTTAAAAGCAAACTCCTGCTCATAAAAGTCGTCAACATTTTGAATTTTAACAACTACCATTCCATTCTTTTGTTCATTTATTGATTTTATTGTCAAGGTGTTAAACATTCCAGTTACTCCATCCATCATTCTGATTTTTCGGTGAATGAAAAAATCAGAAGGTGTCTTTACTTCTTTTCTGTTTTTCGTTTTAGAAGTTTCTTCAGCTTGATATTTTTCTTTTGAAAAAGTAAATTCAAATCCTGAAACGCTTGGACGACCTCTTGATTTCTTGCTGTATATTTTTTTGATTTTTAATTTAAACTTATCCCCAAGTTCTTTTTGTATTGGCTTTAAAACCCAAACATCAATATCACACATTCTATAGTTCACAGGAACATCCATTATTCTTTTAAAATCTTCAAGTGATATATTCCATTTTCCAGTAGACTTAAACTGTTTCATTCTTCGATAAAATTCTTTTGCATAACTTGATTTTAAACTGATAAACTCTTTTAATTCAAATGCTGTAAAAGTAACATTCAATTCATTTAGAACCCAAGCAAATTCTTTATTAACTGCTATCTCAACTGTCTTTTCGTCCACATCAACTGAATATCGAGTAAACAGCACAAATTTTATAAAGCGTCTTTCATCTCCAACTTTCAGCTTAATACTGATTAATTTATCATAAGTGCTTTCAAGATCTTTTATAAAAGTTGCTGATGTATTATCAGAATAATTAACAAGTTTTTTCAGCTTATCAAAATGAAAAGTTATCTCCTCTTCACCTTTTTCTTTCATTCTGCTACAAATTGCCATCAAAATATCAAGTTCATTGGCATTAAAATTACGAAGACTTATGTTATTAAAATTATTATTGTATTTTACAACTTCATTCATAAAAACCTCCTTTTTTCTTATTATATCATTAACCAAAAATAATAACAAGTCCTTGTTTATACTCTACTGAAAACCTAGTTTTTATTTACTGATTTTCTAGTTTTAAATCTACTGATTTACTTGTCTTTATTTACTGAAAAACTTGTTTTTTAGCATATTTAAAAGCAGTAATTATACATGTTTGCGAGAAGGTAAAAAGGTATATAAAAAGATAATATATAAAAATGGTATAATAAAAAGAGACTAATTTAATAAATTAAACAAATATTTTTCTAAAATTTATTGGGTAAAAAGTTGTTTTAAAAATTCAAATTATATGTAATATTAAAAAAATAACCGCTGTCTTTTACAACAACGATTATTTGAAAATATAGCTTTGTTTTTTTATAATTTCTATTTTTCCTTCTTCTAATAATTCTAAAATTAACATTTTAAATTCATCTATGTACTTTTTTCAAATTACTTTTCTTAAACTAAGTTTTAATAAATAGAAAACAAGTTTTCAAATTATTTGTCCAACATTTTGGGTACACTCCAGGAATCATCAGTTGAAGATTTATCTAAGCGGAGAAGAAAAGGAACTTTTCAATGAAAAAATGAAGCTTGCAAAATGCAGAACGATGAGCCATTTTATTCGCAAATGTATGTTGGAAAAAGAGATTTACGAAGTGGATTTAGAACCTTTCAGAGATCTGCAAGGCTTGTTGTCCAATGTAACGAATAGCCTAAATCAGATTGCAAAAAGAGTGAATCAAACGGGAATTATCTACCGAGATGACATTGAAGATATGAAGAAATCCATTGAGAAATTTTCGAAGGAGCTGTGGGATATTCATTCGCTGCTTCTAGGAAGGGCGAGATAGATAAGTTAGTAAATTATTCCTTTGGTATAGATATTGAGTAAATTCATTGCCTAAATTGTGCTGGTAAAATGTTTTAGCCACATCAATTATTTAGCTTTAAATCTGATTCTAATTATTTGTAATATTTTAGTGAACTCTTGTCGGATATATGTTATAATATTATTCATATGTTGTTTGTAACAGAAATTCGGTAGGAGGTTACATTATGCCAAGAATATTTAGAATACATGGAGATAATATTGTAGAATGTGAGCGTATTGCCAAGCTCATTTTAGAAGAAACAGATCCGACATCTGTTGAAATTTCGTTGTTGTCTTCATCAACTATTGTTTATAATTTGCGATTCAACTATCTGGGTCTCCATTTTGAGTGGCAGCTAGAATTGCTTCCAGGTTTTAACAAGGCAGGACGCAGAAGATGGGAAGCTAACATTTTTGTTGGACTTAAAGACAGTGGCAGTTTCCTTGATGAAACTCCGGATGCGATTGTTACCTATGTTGAAAATGGTCTGGAAACCATTCTTTATGCAATCGAGTTCTGTAGCGCCCTGCAGGCTGGTAATCAGGCGTGGCAACGAAGCGGTCGTGCATTTTCTACTGGTCGCACAGGATGTCCGTATTTGTATATCGTAGATTTTGTAAAATACGAATTGGATGCCCGTACTCGTGAGAGAAAAGCGCTTCGCTTTCCAAACCCCGCTGTCCCATATAGCTATATTAGCTTTTCAAAAGAAAGTGATAATTTCGTCGCTCAAGTTTATGTTCGTTCAGAAGAATTTGATAAACAATTTGATTGTTCCTTGAGAAATTTCGATGAAGATAATTTTGCAGATGTAGAGCTTTCTCGTTACATCGTCAAAAAGATGTGCGGTTTTGATACTAGCGATGAGGAAGAACTAATCCTCCAAAAAAATCTCAATGTGGTACTGTTTTTGGCAAGCAGTTCTCATCCAACCACGAATTTTACACCTGCGCATTGGAGGCGTTTGTATGAATGCCATCAGGGTATCGTTCAATTTTCAATAGAGAATTCGAAATTTAATTTTCGAAAAACAATTACTGCCAAAGGACATCACGGTAATTCTTCCAAGTTTCTTAATTTGGTAGAAAGCCTTAGTGTAGGATTAGCGTCCAAAGATCTTCCTTTTGGAATTATTCCTGCAGCAAACAGAAGAAGGCTTGCAAAAGGAATACGTCGATTGTATTCCGCTTATGATGCTGCTGTTCTTAATAGAATTGCTTCCGATCATTCGGATTTGATTTTATGTATGATTAAAGGTTTCAAGCCAAGAGGTGATGATAACCGACCTGATAGAGGAATTCTGCCTTTAGCTGCAATGCTTGCATCAACCGACATTGAAGTGATGACTTACATTTATGGTCCGGTTATTGAACGTAATTTCAATGCGCTGATCTCAAATCCAGAACGCCTTGCAGCCTCCAATGGTTTTTGGCGAGTAATCCTTGCTTTGAGTGATTTTGTTGCTCTTGATGTTCCAGTACTCGCTGGCCGTTCTTATGATGAAGAGGTTCTTTTGGATACTTCTGCGTTGAAAGAACGGTATGTAGGACAACTACCCGATGAAAACGGATTAACACAAGAGGACTTTTCAAGTATCCCACAATCTTTCCACGAAGATGATGTTGATACTGGGATCCATTTTCTATTTTCGCATTTGCTTCATGATGTTTGCTTTGAAGGTATGTGTAATCCTCCTGGTGGCGATTGGAGCGGATTATCTGTTCTCTATGATGACTATGAAGTACGCTGGTTATCTTTGCCTCGTGTAAGCGAAGAAGTTGATGGAAAGCGTCCTGACCATGTTCTGGAGTTGTTTGGGGTGTTTGATCGTCCTGTTCTACTGTCTATTGAATCAAAGGAGAGATCCTTTGACTTGGAAGCGAATGTTGGAGAAGGGCTTGTAAACTATATTTACAATCTTATGAATTACGTTCCTAATGTGGAACGATTGGTTCATCCTCGCCTTGGAGAATGGACACAATCAGAGCATCTTGTCGATTTTAAAGGATTTGAAGTAATTTCTGCCGCAGCCTATCTGCGTGGATCCGCACAGGCCAATCACATTGTTTTTGAACGCAGCCACTGTGATATGCTATTCATTATGGAGCCAGTTGGGCATGGTTGGGAGATTGAAGTTGTTCCAGCTACCCCGGCCACCGAAATCTTGAAAAAGTTTATCTGTGACAAAGTAGCCGAAATTGGATTTGACGAAATAACTCTCTTCTAAATTACCAGTTCAGATACAGGGACTCCAAAACGTGGATGTTTTTTTTATCCATAACCTTTTTGAAACTGGAGTTGCCTGAAGGGATGAACTCATGACGCTTATACAATTCCTTTGGTAATTCAACAGTAAAGTCATCTTCGCCTCTGATCCCATCAAACGAGAGCATATATTTAATTCCTTTACTGTTTAACTTTTCAAGATTGGTAAGGAAAGCCTCAAAATCAATAGTTCCGTAATAACGACCCTTCGTATGAAAGTACGGAGGGTCTAAATATATCAGATCCCCTTCTTTGGCCGTTTCAGTTGTAATTGTGTAGTCTTCAGCAATAAACTCCGTACCTTGGATATGTTTAGACCAATCTAGAATAATCTTTTCTAAACTGTCTGGAGCTATGCCGGGACGAGTATGATGTAAAGAATTATTGAAGTCGCCGTTTGTATTAAAACGAATTAGTCCATTGACGCAAGTTCTGGATAAGAACAAAAGATCTTCAGGAGAACGATTTTTGTTGAAATCATCTCT